>NZ_DBPRYF010000047.1:0-9768 GCF_059755235.1 Sulfurisphaera sp. | reverse complement strand
CAGCTCTTCAAGTAAAAGATCAGGGTCACTCTCTTTAACTCTTGTAGGTGGCACAGTAACTATAATTCCTCTGAAGGGGTCGAGTCTAACATTTTTCATATAAACGTTTCCCAGACCATGTCATTTCTAGTTATTTCTCAATTCTATGGCCTGGGTTAGCCCTAGGTGCGGTATCATTAGCTTCAACCACACCGCATGGGGCTCAGTCGAGCCCAACGCCATGGGGCTCCCATTTGAGTTTAGATACCTTAAACCTATATTTATTGCTCCTATTACGTCTCTATCTAAACCATTCTCTGCTATTCTTAGTCTAAACTTAACTACTCTCACCCTCTTTCTCCCCCTCCACGCATAGCGTATCATCAAGGGAGAAAAAGTCTTTATTCTTTTCCCAGTAAATGGGTCAGTAGTTGAAGTATAAGCTTCATTTATTTTGTCTACATATACTGGTTTATTGCTTAGTACATCAACAAGTTTAACAACATTCCATTGATGAATTCTATGCCTTAATTTGTCAGAATATGTCTTTTCCTCTATCTTCTTCTTTCCTTTAAACACCTCACCAACTACAATCGTTGCATCGTTTTTGATGGCTATCTCTTCTAGGATATCAGCAGTTTGATAGATCGTGTCTTCTTTTTTCTCTTTTTCTCCCAACTTCTTCAGAGATTTCTTAACCTCTCTATCCTTTGTAGATCTACCTTGAGTTATTCTCTTTCTTCTCTCTGAATATGAAATGACTAGATTGCCTAAACCAGTTTCAATCCTATAAGCTTCAGCAATCTTTCCGTCTTTAAACAAAATGGCAGTAACATTGTTTTCATTAACATCAACAGCTAAAACGTTTTTATTTTCTTTGACTTCTACTTCTTTCTTAAAGGTTAAGTAGCAGAAGATTTTTCCATCAACTAGTTTTATCTCTAGCTCTCCAGCTAATGTCCAGCCGTCATGATGGTACAAGTACCTATGCAAAAGCTTAGTATCTCTATATTTTAATTCCAACCATTCATCCTTAAGGACATTGCTTTTAATCCATATTGCCCCATTTTCTAATTTCCAGTCTTGCGAATCAGAAAAAGTAATTGTAACTCTTTTGACTGCTGGTCTATCAGTTTTTGCTTTTCCTTTTCTTTTCAACTCTTTAAACGATTTAACCCTCCTAAGGACATCTCTATAAGTCCCTTTTATAATACGTGTTGCTAACCAAGGGAACTCTTTGCGATATTGCTTGTAAAAAGTTTGGTTAAGAGTTTTCTGAGTTGCTTTATTTTTTAGTGCAAATCCAATCATCTCCGTTAACATTTTCCTATATGCAGATTCGATCTCAGAGAGAGTTTTCCAACTTGATCTATTTGTATAACACTCTAATGTCACTGTCTTTTTAATTGTCTTTGACTGTGTTTTCAACATTCTCAACGATTTTTATATTAGAGACTCTCTTTACTGAAAATATTCTCAGCAACATGTAACAATCTCGCTCACTCAATTAAATCATCAACTAGCTCTTGCGTGTTTCCTTTTTCATTGAAAGTTATGATAACTCCGACCTCATAAACTTTGAAAGGTCCTCAAGATAGAAAAGCTCATTAATCTGTCTTTGTAAGCTACAACAGTAACATCTATTCTCCTAATTAACTCAATTAGTTTCTTTAGTCCCTTCCTATCTCCTTTCAATCCACTATCAACGTCTTTAATAACCAAGCAGCTTGCGGGAATTACTTCTTAACATACTCCTCTAGAGACGTTATCTGTCTCTCCAAATCGTCTTTTTGGATATTACCGCTTACTCTGCATAGATTACAACACTCTTCACATTGCTCCCTTGATAACCGTTTCAAACTCCGATTCGGGGGATATACCACCTACCGTGAATGTTGATAGCTTTAATTCTACCTTCTTTAATCCACTTAATTACAGCACTACGACTAACGCCCATCAGCCTTGCAAAATCGCTGAGTTTGTAGATTTTCTGTCATTCATCCAGTATTTGTTAGCGTTTAGAAATATTTAATTTTATCATTAAAGCGGGAACAGCCCTATCTTAAGTTTTAATGAAGTACCAATTTCCACAAAAGCAAAACGAAAATAAAAGATAAAAATATTAACTTAGCTTAATGCCTTCAGTGCGTCTTCAACTTGTTTAATTTTCTGTTTAAATTCTTCCATTTGTCTACTTAATTCTTCATATTTTTTCTTATATTCTTCCATTTGTCTAACTACTTCTTCATTCTTTTTGTTACATTCTTCCTCAGTATAATATCTAATAATTCTAACATTAGAGAACTTTATTTTCTGATTTTCCTCATCATATTCGGCGTCTACTAGTAACCTTATAACATCTAGTTTGTCAAGCTTCATTTGATTAACTATGGTGTCGTAAAGTTGTTTGTTAAGCTCAGCAACATCCCTTATTATTATATCTCTAGGTACCATCTTACTAAATGCAACTAATGCAACTCTCCTAAGCTTGTCCGCATACCTTGCAGCAATTATGAGTCCAGTACTCAATTCGACTTTATTCTTTCCAATTACTGTAGCCCTAGATACAGTTTGTTCATACTCAGCTGCTCTTTCTAAATCTCTCCTTTCTTCCTCATTTGCCATAAGTATATATTTGATTTAAAAGTTTTAAACATTTCGTTGAAGAGAAATTAAGCAAATGGAATAAGAAGTTTCTCTTTATTGCTTTTTTCGACTATGAAGCCTTTTTCTCCAATATCAATCTTAAAAACATCCCCTTTGGTTTCTTCATAAATCTTAGAGGCTTTTGCAACTTTCATGAAAAGTGAGATCGCTTCCGCAACTTTATCTAAACTCCATAGAGTTAATGGTGAACGCATCCTTCTTAAAAACACTAGGTCTTTAAATGTCTGACAAAAACTTAGGTTAAGATCTTTGCACATGTTCTCAGCTTCTTCTGCTGATAAAGGAATGTTTAGATTCTCTTTGCAAGCTCTCCATTGAATTAATGTCTTTATAGCTCTATAGGAGTTCTCTATGCAATTTCTTTCATCGTTTCGAAAGAAAGCCAATAGTGAAAGCGTATATAGCGAAACAACCGATTTCCTTAGTCTTTCACACGTATAATCGGTCTTTACAAATTTTATCTCAGAGGGAAATTCTCCGCAAATGCCTTCTGAGTTTAAGACTTGTAAGCACAGAGGGTCACCATTTTCACATAATTCTCTCAATTTCTCTTTAGAAATCACTATTGGAGAATAACCCTCCGAAGCTAGATCTAAGAGTAAGGTTTTATCATCACTGATGGCTATCACGTTAATGTCAGAAAGTCCTTCCACATAGTCCGATTTCCTCGCATAAGAACCGAAAAATCCTATGTAAGAAGCTCTGCCACATAAATGTTTTAAATTTTCGCTCACACTAATCTTTAATAACTGGTGTTTTTTAGCTTTAAGCGGTAATTTTAGATATGAAGTTCCAGATTTCTAAACTTGATGAAAACGTCTATTTTTACTCTTTAAAACAACTAGAAGACTATGAACAAAAAATTTCTAAATATCCTTATTCTATCAGAGTCCTTATAGAAAATGTTATCAGAAATTATGATGGTAAAAAAATAAGTGACGATGATTTAGACGCTATATTAAGTTGGAAAGTAGGTAAAGAATTCTCATTCTTCCCTACTAGGGTCGTAATGCAAGATTACACTGGTGTCCCCCTTCTTGTTGACCTAGCAGGTATGAGAGATGAAGTAAAAAGAAAACGAAAAGACCCTAAAATTGTAAATCCAGTTGTTCCAGCAGATTTAATAATTGACCATTCAGTCCAAGTTGATTATTACGGCACATCTTATTCTTTGCTGTGGAATATGAAAAAAGAGTTTGAAAGAAATGAAGAGAGATATAAGTTTCTTAAGTGGGCTCAAGCGAGCTTTAGAAACCTTAGAGTTGTCCCTCCGGGAAATGGAATAATACATCAAATTAACCTTGAGTATTTAAGCAAAGTTGTAGATGTTAGGGAAGTAAAAGGAATACAGACAGCATTCCCAGAAATAGTGATAGGAACAGACTCTCATACAACAATGACTAATGGAGTAAGTGTGTTATCATGGGGTGTTGGAGGATTAGAAGCAGAAGCAGTTCTTTTGGGAGAGCCTTATACAATGACTGTACCAGAAGTTATAGGAGTTAAACTTGTTGGTGAAATACAAGAGGGAGTTACACCAACCGATATTGTACTTTATATTACTGAATTCCTCAGAAAGAAAGGAGTTGTTGGAAAATTTGTGGAGTTCTTTGGCCCGTCCCTTTCAAAACTCTCAGTACCAGATAGAGCAACTATCGCCAACATGTCTCCAGAATATGGAGCAACAGTGGGTTTCTTCCCTATTGACACTCAAACGATCAATTACTTGGCCGGCACAAGTAGGAACTATAAACTTGTAGAAAAATATGCTAAAGCACAAGGTTTGTTTTATGAAGATGTTCCAAACTACACTGAAGTAGTTGAAATAGATTTAAGTAAAATTGAACCAGCTGTAGCCGGGCCTAGAAACCCTGATGAAAGAGTACCCCTTAGAGAAATGAAAGTAAAAAATGAGAAGAAAGAGAACAAGAAGAAGGGTGCTATTGTTAGTGATAACGACGTTGTACTAACTGCAATAACTAGTTGTACAAATACTTCTAATCCTACAGTAATGATTGGTGCTGGATTATTGGCGAAAAAAGCCGTGCAATATGGATTAAGGGTAAAGCCTTATGTAAAGACTAGCACTGCCCCAGGTTCACCAGTAGTTGTAGAGTATTTGAAAGAGTCTGGTCTTCTTCCTTATCTCGAGGCATTAGGTTTCCACGTGGTTGGGCTAGGTTGTACAACTTGTATTGGAAATGCGGGCCCATTGCCAAAAGTTGTTGAAGATGATGTTAAACAAAACGGGTTGGAGGTTTTTGGAGTAATAAGCGGAAATAGGAATTTTGAAGGGAGAGTTAACCCCTTACTCAAGGGCGTGTATCTAGCCTCTCCTATTCTGGTAGTAGCATATGCGTTAGCGGGAAGAATAGACATTGATTTTCAGAATGAGCCAATTGGTTATGACCCTAATGGTAATCCAGTTTACTTAAAGGACATTTGGCCTTCATTAGAAGAAATAAAGCAGTATATGAACCTTTCATTAAACCCGGAGCTCTATAAGAAGAAGTATGAGAGAATTTTCGAAGGGGATGAGAATTGGAAATCACTAAAAGTAGAGGAGAGCGATACTTACAATTGGGACAAGAAGTCAACATATATAATGGAGCCACCATGGTTTGCCATGGATAGTCCTAAACTAGAGGATATAAAGAACGCTAGGATTTTACTTCTTCTAGGAGACAAGATAACAACTGATCATATATCGCCTGCAGGCCCTATTTTACCAGACTCAATTGCTGGTGTTTATTTGAAGCAACAAGGGGTTACAGAGCTTAATACATACGGCGCTAGAAGAGGAAACCACGAGGTTATGATAAGAGGAGGATTTGCAAATCCGAAGCTTAAGAACTATTTAGTTGATAAACAAGGAGGATTTACTAAACACTTCCCAGATGGTAAAGTTATGACTGTGTATGAGGCTTCAGAACTTTACAGAAGGGAAGGAGTCCCTTTAGTTATTGTAGCTGGTAAGCAATATGGCTCTGGTAGCTCGAGAGATTGGGCTGCTAAAGTTACTGCTTTGCTTGGTGTTAGAGCTGTTTTAGCTGAGAGTTTTGAAAGAATTCATAGAAGTAACCTTGTTGCTATGGGAGTTCTACCTATTGAAATACCAGATTGGAGAAATCTAGGGATAAAAGGAGACGAGGAAGTATCAATACTTGGTCTTAGCGATTTGACTCCTAAAAAGAGAGTTACAATTCAGTTCAAATCTTCAGATGGTAAAATCATAACTACCGAAGGTTTAGTGAGAGTAGATACTAATGTAGAATTGGAATATGTCAAAGAGGGTGGGGTTTTAAAGTATGTCTTGAATAGATTATTATATGAAGGTTAGAATTAGAGGCATTTACGCCACAGCCTTAACTAAATTATTTTTAGATCACGGTTTTGAAGTTGTTCAGCAAACCCCTCAAATTGCTGAACGCTTTAACTCTGAAATAAGAGAAGAACCAGCAGACGTTACTGTAAAAGACGGAAATGACAAAGGAGAAATAATTAGTATTGGACAAGATTTATACAATTTTTTTAGAAGCATTTTCAGATATTCTTTCGTCTGGAAATCCCCTGTTAAGTTATATTCTGTTATTCAAACTAAAGATTGTAAATATATGGGTTTTGATGTCGAGCCTTGCTTAGAACAAGGATTGGTTGTTAAACCTCCTATAGAAGGTAAGATTATTTTAGCTTCACCTAAGGCAGTAGGAAAATATGCTATGGTATGGAGAGGAGATGGTAAAACATTCTTTTCAGAACATATAAGTAGGGAAGAAAGGGGTAGATTATTATCTATAAGCTTACCATTTAACAAGAAGGGATATAACGTCAAATGGAGGAGTAATGCATCAATTACTCACGATTTTGAACTAAAGGAGGAGTTAGAAAGACTTGTAATGAGGTTTGATAATGAGGACTTTAAAGGACAAGGTGAAGACTTTGAGAAGATTACTCTATCTCTTGAAGATAAGATTATGTTGGATAGAGAAAGGAGAAAAGTTGTTCCTCAAACGATTAATTTTCATCATATGCTGAAGGTGTCCCTTTCAAATGAAGTGGACATTGTCGAAAATGGAAGTGGAGAAGTTGAGGATTTATTGAACAAGCTTATAGCTGATTACATGGAGATAGAGCATATCAAGGCTAATGGCAAAATTCTCTATTTGAGAAAGGGTAAAGTTATATATAAAGAAGTGACTGATAGCTATTTTGTTATTAGGTTAATGAGATTCTTTGATAGAGATGGAGTATATGATGGTCTTAATGTAAAAATGGAAAAGGATGACTATGATATTGTAGAGTTTGACTCTAGGAAATGGTATCAGATTCATAGGTATTTTAGTAAAGATGGTAAGCTTAAAGGAATTTATGTTAATATCTCGACCCCACCAGAAATACTCAAGGGGAAGTTAAGATACTTGGATTTAGAAGTTGATGTGATTAAAAGCGGAAGTGAGATTAAAGTAATTGACATAGATGAGTTAGAAAAAGTGAAAAATATTGTCGGAGAATATTTATATGAAAAAATATTTGAAGTGGTAGAAGAAGTAAAGAAAATTATTTAAAGTTTTTCTAGTTCCTCTCTGCTTATAGGTATTATTTTAACGGTGTTTTCGTTTTCGTCATATATTACTCTTACTAAATCCCCTTCTTTTACCTTCACTTTTTGTCTAATTCTAGCTGGTATAGTAACCTGGAAATTTCTTGATACCTTTACGATATCTTCAACAGGCATATGTAATTCCAGATAAATAGTCAGAACGATAGTATAAAAATTTTTACAATAAAAAAATGACTCTGTGCTTACTAATTAAAATTTAAGAGAAAATTAAGATCTTAGTTTTTTAGTTGCTTCGCTAAGTACAATTTTCTTAGTTTGTTCTGCGTTTCCAAGTCTTCTAGTCGTTTCAACGCTTTCTTGTAGTCTTCTAGTCGTTTCAATCAATTCAATCCTTCTTGTTTGCTGTGCTACTTGGTTCATCTGTTGTAATGTTCTAGTTGCTTCTGCTAAATTGTTTGAACTAACTTGAGTTACAAGTTTATTCATTAATTCATAATATTGATATTCACTCAGTATATCATTATTAACCCCACTAAGGAACATCTGTGAATTTGATGCCGGTGTAACAGAACTCACTGCGACTATGGTCTCATTTTTACCCGTAGCCGGATCTTCATAGTTTATTCTAACGTTAATTATATTTCCGCTGAAGTTGACTGGAATAGTCGTTTCTCCATAAATTCTTATCACACCTTCAATGGCTCCTAATTTTATTGGGGGGCCAGAGTAATTTAATAATTTAACTGGGGAGGGGGAATCAATCTCTACTGTAACGTTCTTTGCACCTACTTCAGTAACAGCTGCTTGAGGCAAAGAATTAGCTATCTCAGTTGGATCTTGAATATGATTTATGATGCCACCAGATTTGTCAGCCAATACCTTTAGTAATTGTTCATTATAGTCATCTCCTATTCCAAATGAGATTATCTTAAAACCAGCGGGAATTTCAACTCTTTCATAAGCTGTTACATCAGTTATATCTGTAGGATTTCCATCAGTTAATAGTATTATATATCCAGGTAAGTTGTATTTCTTCGCAATGTTTACGGCAGTAGATAATGCAGTATAGAGCACTGTATTTCCTCTCGCAGTAACTGAAGAGATTACTTCTTGTACTGTAGCACTTGCTGTATCACTGAATTCTGCTAAGACTTTTACTTCTGAAGAGAACGTTATAAATGTAATTTTATTTCCCTTGGGAATCTTATTGAGTAGTTGCATAGCCCCTTGTTTAGCTGTTTCGATCTTTAGACCAGACATTGAACCAGAGGTATCTAGGAGAATTATATAATGAAAACCTGTTGCTACAGAAACTCTTTCGGGTACGAGTATAAGCCTAAATACGCCTCGAATTGGAGAATTAAAAGAGTACTTGTGACTGAATTCCAACCTCGCAGAAATTGTCAAAAAATTCACCCAACTTATTCAGCTACTAACTTTACTATAGTCTGATTTCCTAGTTTTATAATTGAATTAGAGGTAATCTTTTGCTTTCCTTTTACCGGCTGGAAGAGCTTTCCATCATATACATATGTTCCGTTTGTACTATTCAAATCTTCTATGTAAAGTTCTCCTCCTTCAAGCGAGATCGTTGCATGTCTTCTTGAGACTTCTGGATCTGGGACTATGATAACATTTTCTGGGCTCCTACCGATTGATATCGAAGGAAATATGTCAAAGTTCAACGGGACTTTCTGATTTATCAAACCAGCATAAGGTGTTTGGATAAATAACAAGTAATATTTCTGTTGCAGTTGAGGTTGCGGGGGTTGTGTAACAATTTGTTGTGCTACTGGTTGAGACACTTGTGGAGGAGGATTCTGAGCAACTTGTTGTTCTTGTGGTATAGGTTGTGCTTGCTGATCTGGAGTAGCTTGTTGGGACGTTGATGGTGGGACTTGTGACTGCTCTGCTTGTGCGGTAGTTGCTGGTTGCTGTGAAGCCATAACTTGTTCCGGTTGCTGCTGAGTCTGTTGTTGCGTGTTAGTATCTGGTTGTTGAACTGGTTGCTGCATAGGTTCAATGGTTGGTTGTGCTGGTTTTTGAGCACCACATCTTAAGCAAAAGTTTGCATCATCAGGATTTTCATATCCACATACAGGACATTTCCATGGCATACATAAAGTATTTTGTATAAAAGTATTTATAGTTTTACGCGCGTAATATTGATAGTAGTTATGACAGTAAGTCTAAAGATTAAATCTTCACATACTTATGTTAGCATAGAGAAATCGACGTCAGTAAATTTTATTATTAGAGTGGTGCCAGAGGCATTTACTCAGTTTTCCGGCATTCATTACGTTATACTGATAGATAATAGTCCATCAATGATAAAGGATCATAAGCTAGATATTGCAATTGCTGCAGCTAATAAACTTTCTTATGAAATACCTCCGGGTAACTACTTGTCGATTTATTTGTTTTCAAATGATATTGAGAAAGTTTATGAGGGACCTTCTGGTAATCCAGTGACTCTTCAGAACGTAAAAAGAGGTTATACTACAAATCTACATAAAGCATTAAGTAAGATCCTTCAGCAACTAGCTTATAGTCAACTCCCT